>NZ_JNUP01000072.1:0-40445 GCF_000758165.1 Spirochaeta lutea
GATTAAGCAACCTTTTTTCTGTAAATTTCTTTAAAAGCAGGGCGATCATTAGACTCGGGTAAGTACCGTTTTTCATTCTGCCATTGATCGTTCTGTTCGATCAGCATGGCCGCCGCAAGGCGAAGCAAACTATCGGCATTAGGGAATACGCCTACGACCTTTGTTCGCCTTTTTATTTCTTTCATTTGACGTTCAGCCAAATTTGAGGTTCGTAACTTCCTCCTGTGGTTTTCCGGGATATGAAATACGCTTAATCCCTCCCGGAGATTTTCATCAGCCCACTGGGCAAGACGGGGCTGGGTCTTCTCATACTTTTCTACCAGGCTCTGCAAGTACCTTTCGGCGTTCTGTTCATCTGGGGCATTGAAAACCTTGCGGATTTCCGCCGCTACCGCCGGGACATCGTCTTTCCTTGTCACGTAACCACGAGCATTTTGCTGCAAGTGAAATTGACACCGTTGCCACAAGATTCCAGGAAACACAGCATCGATAGCTGCTCGAAGACCCGCATGGTCATCACTGGTAATCATGGTCAGACCATGGAGCCCTCTACGAACCAGGCCTTCTAGAAACGATCGCCAATTTACCTCCGCTTCGCTATTGGCTACTTCTGTGCCCAAAATCTGACGTTTGCCTTCATAATCGACGCCTATGGCCATCAGTAGGGACTGTTTGACCACTTTCGAGCCTACACGCACTGATTCATATGTAGCGTCGAGCACGAGATACTGTATTTGTCCTACCGGCGAGGATCGCCAGGATGTTGCCTCTTCATCCAGCTCCTTCGCCAATCGACTTACCTGTGAGGAGCTCACCTCGGTGCCGCATAGGATTTCTACGATATCTGAAACCCGTCTAGTACTGACCCCTTTTACGTACATCTCGGCTATCGCAAGTTTTAAGGCTCGTTCACTCCGAATACCCTTTTCGATACAGCTGGGATAGAATTCCAGTCCGCGGACTTGAGGTATCTTGAGTAATACCTTCCCGGTAGCCAAAGCCAAGGTTTTGTTCTTAAACCCGTTGGCGTAGCCCATTCGATCTTCGGTCCGCTCATAGGGTTCGGCCTGAAGGGTTTTGGCTCGCTCAAGTTTCATTGCTTCGTTCACTACCTTTTCTATCACCTTAGAAAATTTACTGTCTTCCTTGGTGGCTAACATTTGGATCACTTGCTCTAAAAGTGTATACTCTGATTGGTAGGCCATCGGGCTCTCCTTATGGTTTGTTTCGTCACTTACCATTTGAGCCTGATCGGCCTGCTTTCTTCAACCTAATTTACAGAAAGAATTGTACACCAACATCCGAAGATTCGGTCCGCAATATCCGCAACGTTCAGTTCGTCATAGGCACCCAAATCATGGGCAAGCTCCTGGCAGCCTATCTGCTTGAGCCCGCCAGCGAAACCATTTCTCGACAGATCATTCAGTCCGGAGGAATCGATCTGATGCTCTGGGAGCTGGGAACCCAGGAAGTCAGCACCCTCGGCCGGGTTTCAAACCTTTCCAAACAGCTCTACCTTCAGGGTGGGTGCTTCGTGGGACTCTATCGAAACGGCCGGCCCCTCATCAATCCACCGGGCACCATGGCACTAGAGCCCCGAGACAGGGCAATCCTTCTCACCCAGGTGTAACGCTACCCTAGTGCGCAAAAGGTTCTATGAATGCCCCTCGGCGATACCACCCATGGGTGGACTCATAGGTCTCTCCGCTATATCCGGTGCCGTTTACAACCCTTGGCGCGCTACATAACGGTAAAAAGAATACAGCTATTCACAGCCTCTCTACAGTCCTCCCGTCCTCTTCGCCTCAAGACGTACGATAAAAGGACGAGAGGTACTTGGCCGTCCGGCTATCCCGACATCCGGGGAGCCCCGCTGCCGGCCCCTGGTACAGTACCCGGCCCCCTTCCTTTCCGGCCCCGGGCCCGAGGTCCACAATCCACTGGGCATACTTAACTATATCCATATTGTGCTCTATCACCACCACGGTATTCCCCGCCCCCACCAGATCCTGGATGAGAACATGAAGGGTTTGGATATCCCCCCGATGCAGCCCCCTGGTTGGTTCGTCCAAAATATACACCTGTCCTCGGGTGCTCAGCCGGGCGGCCAGTTTCAGACGTTGGGCCTCTCCGCCCGAGAGGGTCGATAAGGCCTGACCCAGTTTGAGATACCCCAACCCGACCCGGAGCAGCAGTTCAAGCTGGGCTTTTATCTTCGACTGGCTGAAAAGCTCCAGGGCCTGATGGGCGGTCATCTCCAAGACCTCATCAATACTCACCCCGGCATAGCGGTAGGTTAACACCTCAGGACGGTAACGCTTACCCTGGCACTCGTCACAGGGGGTCTGAACTGCATCCAGAAAAAACAACTCGGTGGAAATGACCCCCTGACCGCCGCATTTTTGACAGGCGCCCTGGGAGTTAAAACTGAATAAGGACGCAGCCTGACCGGTAGCCTTGGAAAACAGCCTCCGTACCGCATCGAACATGCCCGTATAGGTAATCAGATTGCCCCGGCTTGTACGTCCGATTCCACCCTGGTCCACCACCACTGCCTCGGGGTAGGCGGCGATAAACTCCTGGTGCATCAAAGTGCTTTTTCCGCTTCCTGACACACCCGTAATACAGGTAAAGGCTCCCTGGGGAATCTTTACAGAAATATCCTGGAGATTGTTGGTGCGGGCGTGGTGTATTTCGTAAAACCGGCTGAACTCCTTCCGGGAAGGGATGACGGCCTCGTCTTGGAGAAGCCTCCCGGTAATGGAGGAACCCCCGTGTAAATCCCCCGGAGAACCCACATACACCACCTCCCCACCCTGGGCACCTCCACTGGGGCCCAGATCGACAACCCAATCAGCTCCCCGGATGATGGTCGGATCATGCTCCACCACCAGGACGGTATTTCCCCTGTCCCGGAGATTCCGCAATAACGCCAAAACAGCCTCGGTATCCCGGGGATGAAGGCCGGCGGAGGGCTCGTCCAGGATGTAGAGCAGATCGGTCAGGTCACAATCCAGCTGACGAGCCGTTTTAACCCTCTGACTCTCCCCCCCAGATAGGGTCGACACCGGACGCTCCAGGGTCAGATACCCCAAGCCGAGCCGTATGAGCCCCTGGAGCAGTATGCGAGCTTTGGGGAGAATGGATTGTCCCAGGGGATCAGAAATCCCTTCCAACCACGGAAGCAGATCAGCCAGCTCCATGGCACAGAGCTGACCAATATGCCGGTCCCGGATACGCGACTCCCGGGCCCGGGCATTAATACGATGGCCGCCGCAGTCGGGACAGGTCCCATAGGAAAAATACTCCTCGTACACAGAGGTCTTTTTCCCCCCTCGGCTGGATTCCACAGGTTCCCCCCCCTCGGCCTCTCCCTTGGCGGTTTTTAAGCGGACAAGTCTCCGGGCAAATCCTTCCCAGTTTTTGATATAGGTTTCCACCCCGTGGGGTTTTGTAACCGGAACGGCTTCGGTATCGAGAAGCAGGTGCAGCTCCTGGGGGGTGAATTCGGATAGGGGTTTATCCGGGTCAAAAAGACCGATGCTTACAAGTTCCCGCCATAAAAATCCCCCGGGCCTGCATTCCGGATGATCCAGCGCGCCGTCCCTCAAACTCCGGTCCCAACGCAACAACCGTTCGCGGTTCACCTCTATGACCGTACCCAATCCGTGGCAGGCGGGACACATCCCCTCGGGATGGTTGAAGGAGTAGAGAAAACTCGGTCCGATCTGGGGCTGGGCCAGGCGGGAGAACAATAGTCGGAGATACGTCAGTATCTCCGTGGCGGTCCCGAGGGTGCTGCGCAGATTCGATCCCATGGGTTTTTGGTCGATAAGAATGGCGGTAGAAAGGTTGGTTACCTCATCCATATCCGGTCTGGACAGCTTCGGCAGGCGTGAGCGGGCAAAGGTAGAAAAGGTCTCCACCAGCTGCCGCTGGGCCTCGGTGTACAGGGTATCAAAAACCAAGGATGATTTCCCCGAACCGGATACCCCGGTGAACACCACAAACCTATGCTTGGGTATCTCAACCATGATATTCTTGAGATTGTGGGTTCTTGCACCCCGGACAACGATACATGATTCAATCATAACGACCTCCTGCCCAGCACAATACAGAAATCGTCAGGGGTGGGGACAAGGTGGAGGCTTTCAACATGACCGAATATGGATATTCCACGGTGAGCTCGGCTGGGGAGCATGAAGCGATTCACATCCGGTTCCCCCAGGGGCTCTCCTGCCCCAGGCTTGCCAAACTCATGGGACGCCACCCCAATACCCTCCGACGATATGAAGAATGGGGCTTCATTGAACCTGTTCGCCGGCAGCCCAACGGATACCGTATATACACTCCCAGACAAATCATTCAAGCCCTGTTTGCGGTCACGGCCCTACGGGCAGGCTTCCAGGACTGGCAGGGCCGGAGACGGGTAAAATCCATGATTTCCCTCATTGTAGAAGGATCATATTCCGAGGCTTCCATCCTCTTGGACCATCACCGCCGGGACCTGGAGGAACGGCTAACCCATGCTCTGGAGGTAAAGGAGATTGTAACGTCCCGGGGAGCCTGTTCTCCGGGGTGTACCCAACCGAATACCGAAACACCCGGCCTTTCCCGAAAGGCAGCCGCCGCAGAGCTGGGAATTTCCCCCCATACCATCCGGGATTGGGAACGAAATGCTCTGGTAACCCCGGACTACGGTAAGCATCACTGGCGGCTCTACCATCCCCACCACCTGGATCAGCTGCGGATCATTCGCATGCTCCGCCAGGCGGGTTACAGCTACATGGGAATACTAAGCCTGCTTTATGGCTCAACCAGCAGCGAAGACCTGACCTTTGCCCGGGATACCTGGGATCAAACCTTGACGAGATTAATCGATGATTCCCGACGCATGGATGAGTTACTCGCCGAGCTCATCCTCCTAAAAACAAGATCCATGGGGCTACCCCTGGAAGGGTAACCATCGGGGGCCCGTCCAAGGGGTAGCTCCACCGGCGTTGAAACGCCCTCGGTCCCGTACTCCCTAGCCGGGCCCATCACCACTCAATAATTCCACCTGCCACCGTCAATCCGGCCCCTACCGAGCAGAGCAGCACCCGCTGTCCCGGTTTTAACAACCCCTGCTCCTCCATATCGCTCAAACACAGGGGAATGGTCGCACCGGAGGTATTGCCGTACTTCTCGATGTTGAAAAATACCCGCTCCATGGGGATGCCGAGTTTCTTTGCTACCGCCTTGAGAATCCGCCGGTTTGCCTGATGGGGTACAACCCAATCAATCTGATCCAGGGTTAAGCCCTGGGCCTGGGCTGCCGCCTCAATGATCTGGGTGAAGGCCGTCACGGCCCCGCGGAACATCCGTCCGCCATCCATAAACCAGTATTCATCCCCGGGTTCTAGGTCCGTCCCAGGGGGGTAGGCGCTGCCACCCGCTTTTCGGTAAATAATATCATAGCCCTCGGAATCGGCCTGCAGTATGAGATCCCCGAGCCTATGGCTGGCGGAGGGCTGCCCCCCAGGATTAGAGGACAGCACCGCTGCTCCGGCCCCGTCTCCGAAAAGGAAGGCCGTGGCGCGATCCGTTTTATCGGTAAATCGGCTCATCACCTCTCCGGCTACCACCAACACATTGGTGTATCCTCCGGTCTGGATGAACTGCCGGCCTACCGACAGGGCATAGAGCCATCCGCTGCATGCCGCAGCAATATCGAAGGCCGGAATGGTGGTGCACCCAAGTTTTTGTTGGAGAGCGCAGGCAGTGGCCGGCAGGGGCATATCCGGGGTTGTGGTTGCCAGAATAATCAGGTCCAAGTCTCCGGGGGTGATTCCAGCCTTTTTAAGAGCCTGTTTACTCGCCTGGAAGGCCAGGTCGCTGGTACTTTCCTGATCGACCCACCGACGTTCCTTAATGCCCGTCACCTTCTCTATATAGTCCTCTGTAATATCATCAAAATCCTGTAGGAAGGCAGAGTTCGCCACGACCTTGCCCGGGACGTAGCTCCCAATTCCGCGGACAAAACATGGCAAGAGTCCCCCTGCACCATTTGAGGCCGCCTCCTTCGCATCCAAATACCCCCCGATATCCGCCGCAGTCAGCCGACCCTCAGGGCCGGTGCCGGGTATCGTTGCGAGTTCAGCCTCAGTAATGTTGTTATCCCGAACCATCTTCTTTAACCGGGGACTGAGCTGGGTTCTCGAGGCACCGGCGGCATTTCCTCGGGAAGGTCCGGATGCAGCGGTGCTGCTTCCGGAACCGGCACCGGGGCCGCCACCCTCGGGAGCCGAAGCATCCCCCGGACCGGCTTGGCCTGGCACCGCGGTACTACCGGCACCTGCGCTGCCCAAATGATCCTCTGCACCAGCCCCGGAAAGATGCTTCACATCATGGTCCGAGGTTTCCACGGTCAAGAGAGTCGCCCCCACATCCACCACATCACCCTCATCACAGGCTAAGGATTCAACAGTACCGGCACAGGGGGCTTCAAAGTCCCAGGTGGATTTCTCGGTTTCGATATCTGCAATATGCTGACCCTTGGTGATGGTATCACCCGGTTTCACTAGCCAGGCTACAAGAATTCCATCTACGATAGATTCACCGACAAAGGGCATGGGAATAGATGCAATAAACGTCTGCTCACTCATAAAAACCTTCCTTAAACCTTTTTAAGCATAGTTACTCAGTACGCCAGAAGCTCGCGCAGGGCTGTCTCAATCCCTGCCCTACTGGGTCTGTACACCGACTCAAGCTCGGGAGCAAAGGGTACCGGTGTATCCGGTGCAGAAATCAGGCGGGGCGGAGCCTCCAGATCAAAGAAATTCCGCTGAGCGATTTCGGCAACGATGCCGGCTCCTATGCTACCGGTCTTCCACGACTCATGCACCACCAGCAGCTTGTGGGTCTTCTCCACGGATGCACTGAGGGTATCAAAATCGAAGGGTTTGAGAATCCGCGGATCTACAACCTCAATAGTATAATCACCCTCAGCCTCGATGGCTGCTACCGCAGCAAGGCATTCATGCATGGCGGCACCGTAGGCAACCAGGGTCAGATCCCCGCCCTCTTTATAGATCCGGGCCTTCTCCAGGGGATCCACTCCTCCGGAGAATTCAATGTCCCCTTTCAACCGGCGGTACAGGTACTTGCTCTCAAAAAACATCACCGGATTCGGATCGTACAAGGCGCCTATTAGCAGGGAAAAGAAATCCTCGGCAAAGGAGGGATACACAATCTTCAACCCGGGAAAACTTCCGAACATTCCCTCCAAATCCGCGCTGTGGAAGGGCCCGTAACTCAGCCCCCCGCCCGTGGGCATCCGAATGGTTACGGGCAGTCCCAGTTCATTCCGGAAATAGTAACTCCCGGCATTTACGCCTATCTGGGTCACCGCATCCGTCGCAAAATCGGAAAACTGCATCTCGACCACCGGACGCAGGCCCATTTGAGCGGCGCCCACGGCGAACCCTGTGAAACCCGACTCTGCCAGGGGCATGTCCAATACCCGGGGCCGACCGTACTTCTCAAAAAGCCCCTTGGTCGCCTTGAAGGGCCCCCCGTAGGTCCCCACATCCTCCCCCATGAGAATAACCGCCGGATCATGCTCCATGGCGTGGTCCAAGGCCGCATTCACAGCCTGGACAGGGGTTACTCCCTGGAGAGAGAGGGGCGGCAGTCGGGGGGTATCCTCTCCCCGGGACGGTGCGTAGGCCGACCAATTCGTTTTCTCAGGGCTCACCTTAGCAAGGCCGATTGCACGGTTGGACTCCGTTGAAATATGTTCCTCCCACTGACGCTCCAGGGATTCCAATTCCTCAGGGGTGGACAGCTCCTGCTCTATAATGTACCGGCGCATAACCTCAAGAGGATCCTCTTTCCTCCAGGCTTCCAGGTCTTCCCGGGGAACATACTCCGCAGTGTCATAGGCAGCATGTCCGGCTAGCCGGTAGGTAATTGTTTCCAGAATGTAGGGTTCCGGATGGTTCCGGAGTTCTTCGGCAATCTCGGCTACCTGGGTGTAGACCTCCATGGCATTGGTAGCTCGAATGGTCTTTCCCCGAATCCCATAACCAGCGGCTCGGGAAGATAGGGACTCGCAGGCATACTGGTGTTTTATAGGGGTAGAGTAAGCCCATTGGTTATTCTCTATCATGAAGATCACCGGCGTTCCTAATACTGCAGCAATATTCATAGCCTCATGAACATCCCCGGTACTGGTCCCGCCGTCTCCAATGATCGCTAATCCCAGGGATTCTATTCCCTGCTGGCGCCGAGCATGAACTGCACCAACCACATTAGGAAGCATGGTGCCTAGATGGCTTACCATGGGTAGCAAACCCCGTTGAGGTGCGCCATGGTGAACGTTTCCATCCTTCCCCCCTGTTGGACTTTCCTCATTGGCCAGATAGTGGTTAAACATATGGAATACGGATAAGCCCCAGACCAGATATCCGCCGAAATCCCGCTGCATAAAATTACAGATATCCCGCTGGGGATCCAGAGCCATGGTGGTTCCTACAATGGCCGCCTCATTGCCTTCGCCGCTGGTAACCGTACCTTTTACCAGTTGCTCGCGATACAATTCCCAAAGGCGGTACTCGCTCTTCCGGGAAAGAAACATGTAGTTATACATTTTAAGAGCAATATCAGACTTCTCAAGCATTTCAACTCCTCACCTGCAACAGCATACTACCGTCTTACTGGTTCCCAAACCCTACCATGGAAACACCACCTCGGCTACGTAGAAAAAGCCAAGTCAGGGCGATTTGCCTACCATTATCTCTAATTCAAGGAGGTACATTCCCTGTGGAGAGGATAGTTTTTATTAGTGCGCGAGGCTTGTAACCTCCGGTGCTGAGGCCCCTACCTGGGGTGTGGTCCCAATCCGGAGCGACCATATCGGACGTTCCTTACATTCTTTTGCGCACCATACACAGGTTTCTCCCATCCCAATGGGCCCGGTGGAAAAAAGCCCCTTCCCCTCAGACGCTCCTCGGTGCATCCATACATAAAAGCCCCCCGGGGTTCCGGGGGGCTTGGTTAACACAGCCATCAATCCTTTTGATGGGCTAACACTGACTGGGCTGCTGCCAGCCGGGCAACAGGAACCCGGAAGGGAGAACAACTTACGTAGTTCATCCCTGCACGATAGCAGAATTCAATTGAGCTTGGCTCGCCTCCATGCTCGCCGCAGATCCCGATCTTCAAATTCTTATTAGTGCTTCGTCCCTTGGATATCCCGAGTTCTACCAACTGACCAATTCCGTCCTGATCAAGCTTCGCGAAGGGATCATCCTGGAGAATGCCCTCCTGGATGTACTGGGGCACAAAACTACCCACATCATCCCGGCTGAAACCATAGGTCATCTGGGTCAGGTCATTGGTTCCAAAGCTGAAGAAGTCTGCATACTGAGCCAGCTGGTCAGCTACCAGGGTGGCCCGAGGAACCTCGATCATGGTACCGATCTTATAGTCAACCTCCGCCTTGGTTTCCTGGAGTACCTGCTTAATAACCTCCTCAGCATGCCCCCGCATGATCTCCAGCTCGCGGATGTGGCCGACCAGGGGAATCATTATTTCCGGAATGACCGCGACCCCCTTCTTGCTCACGGCTGAGGCGGCACGCATGATAGCCTCCACCTGCATCCGGTACACCTCCGGGAAGGTTATTCCCAACCGGACACCCCGGTGTCCGAGCATGGGATTTTCCTCGTGTAAACTCTTGATTTTATTCTTCAACTGGCCCGTCGAAATACCAGCAACCTTGGCTAGTTCTTTTATGGCCTCATCCGTCTTAGGTACAAACTCATGGAGGGGAGGATCTAAAAGCCGGATGGTTACCGGAAGCCCGTTCATCGCCTGGAAGATTCCTTCAAAATCCTTCTGTTGTAGGGGAAGCAGTTTCTTTAATGCCTTCTGCCGGGCCTCTAAATCGGCGGCAACAATCATCTCCCGGAAAATCCGGATTTTATCTTCCTCAAAGAACATATGCTCGGTACGGCACAGACCGATTCCCTCCGCGCCGAAGTCTCTGGCACGCTTGGCGTCCTGGGGAGTATCTGCATTGGTTCTGATTCCGAATCCCTTAAGGCCCCGTTGGGCGCGGAAGCTATGGTTTCGGATCTCGTCAGCCCAGGATAAGAAGGTTGTCAATTCTCCGGTAACCTCAGGCTCTACCAGTTCCATCTGGCCTTCAAAGACCTCCCCGGTAGCACCGTCCAGGGTAATCCAATCGCCCTCTTTGTATTCCTTACCCTTGGCTACCATTTTTTTGCCGACGATCTGCACTTCCTTACAGCCGGCAACACAGGGGGTTCCCATACCCCGAGCTACAACCGCCGCGTGACTGGTCATTCCTCCGGTGCTGGTAAGAATTCCCTCTGCGGCATTCATTCCGCCGATGTCTTCAGGACTTGTTTCCGGGCGGACGAGCAGTACCTTTTTACCCTTTTCGACCCATACTTCCGCCTCATCTGCGCTGAAGACGATCTGTCCGGTGGCGGCCCCAGGACTGGCATTCAAGCCCTTGGCGATGGGTTTATACTGTTTTTTTACCGCGGGATTGATAGCGGGATGGAAGACCTGTTCTAATTGTCCCGGAGTTACCCGGCCGATAGCCTCTTCCTTGGTGATAATTCCCTCACCCACCATATCCACTGCTACCTTTATAGCCGCGGCACCGGTTCGCTTCCCGTTCCTGGTTTGCAATAGATAGAGTTTCCCCTGCTGAATGGTAAACTCCATGTCTTGCATATCCCGGTAATGGCCCTCGAGGCGGTCCTTTACATCAACGAGCTGTTTATAAATGACAGGATTGGTATCCTCCAGGGTTGAAATTTTCAGGGGCGTTCGAATCCCCGCCACAACATCCTCACCCTGGGCATTGATAAGATACTCACCGTAAAATTGCTTCTCACCGGTGGATGGGTCGCGGCTAAAGCATACCCCGGTTCCTGAATCATCCCCGAAGTTACCGAATACCATGGCCACCACGTTGACCGCAGTGCCCAACAATCCGTCAATATCGTTAAATTTCCGGTATTTTATGGCCTTATCATTCATCCAGGAACCGAATACAGCATCGATGGCTTCCCATAGTTGAGTTTTGGGGTCCTGGGGAAAATCCTCATGGGTATGCTTCTTGTAGACCTGCTTGTAGAACTTCACAACCTCTTTCAGGTCGGCAGCATCAAGGTGGGTATCCTCTTCAACACCCTTTTTATATTTGACCTTCTCAAGTTCCTTTTCAAATGCCTCATGGGGTATGCCCTTCACAACGTTTCCGTACATATTGATAAAACGCCGGTAGCTGTCCCAGGCAAATCGTTCGTTCTTCGTAATAGTATGCAGACCTTCAACGGCTACATCGTTGAGACCAAGGTTCAGAATGGTATCCATCATACCGGGCATCGAAACGGCAGCGCCGCTCCGAACCGAAACCAGCAACGGATCCTTCGCGTCACCCAGCTTTTTACCCTCGATGGTTTCCAAGCGGTGCAAATGCTCCTCAACCTCTTCAACCAGATCATCAGGATGTTTTCTGCCGTGCTCATAGTAGGCAGCGCACATCTTGGTGGTGATGGTGAATCCCGGTGGAACAGGGATGCCTAGATTTGTCATCTCTGCCAGGTTGGCACCCTTTCCTCCCAAGAGGTCCTTCATCCCGGCAGAGCCTTCCGCACTGCCGCCGCCGAAAAAGTACACGCGTTTTTCAGCCATACCCATACCTCCACTATCATGGTTTATGTCTCCGAGACACTGCAAAGCCTCTCGTTTTCATCCTTGCTCCGGAAACCGGGGCGGCATAGGTGATGATAAACAACAGGCCTTGCAAGGCCTTCGTCATCTACAAGGGTACGACCACTTATGAAGGCTGTCAAACTAAAAAAAGAGCTCCGAATTATTCGGAGCTCTCTTGGGAAGGGTACGTTGGAAGGGCATCCTGGCCGTGATCCATAGAACCAGCCGGGGCTTCTTAGGCGATGTAACTCTCTAAAAACTTAGACCTTGTGGGGTGCTGAAGACGCTTCAGGGCTTTTTTCTCAATCTGCCGAATCCGTTCCTTCGTAAGGTTGTACCGGTCCCCGATTTCTTTGAGACTCAGGGGGCTTCGCCCGTTCAGGCCGAAACGGTACTGAATAATCTCCGCCTCTTTCTCTGAGAGGGTTCCAAGAATCATATTAATATCGTTCTTCAATGCATCGTGAATCAACACCTCATCTGGGCTCTTGTACACCGTATCCTCAACAAAATCACTTAAAACCGAGGAGTCTTTCTCGTTATACACCGGCGTCTCTAGGCTCACATGGTCCCTGGCAATGCTTACCAGGTCATGAACATGCTCAGGATTCATATTCAGCATTTGAGCAATCTCCTGAATCTCCGCCGTCTCACCCTTGGTACCGGTAATCTCCTTACGGACCTTTTCAATCTGAACCAGCTCATTCGCTCTATTCAGGGGAAGGCGGATCATCCGGCTCTTTTCACAGATAGCCTTCAAAATTGCCTGCCGGATCCACCATACGGCATAACTGATGAAATGATATCCCTTATCTACATCAAACCGTTCAATGGCGTTCATGAGCCCGATATTCCCCTCGCTGATCAAATCATCCAGGGGCAGACCCTGATTCTGATACTTTTTAGCTACATTTACCACAAACCGGAGGTTGCTTTGAACCAACATATCCTTGGCGTGCTTATCACCATCTCGTGCCGCCCTGGCATACTCATTCTCTTGTTCCCGGGTCAGCAATGGAATCTTATTGATTTCCTTCAGGTACACACTCAAAATATTTTCTGCATCGGTTGCACGGTTCTTTTCTGCTACTGCCATGGTTGTATCCTCCTGGGTACATATTTGCAATAGGCGTGCCAAAATTGTATTTTTTTCATTAATCTCCTATCTTCTTTCTTTAAAGGGATTTAAACGCCCGGTCAACAAAAACGGAACCACACCTCCAGACAGACAGCGGGTACTTTTGACCCATCTTGCCTTCAGACTAGAAATTGTGGGTCAAAAGTAAACACACACTGTGATTTATAAAAAAGCCTGCGCCATTTTGCTCCGCTTTTTATCACATATAGTGATTTCTTAATACACGACACGTGGTAGGAGACCTCCCTGGGCCTCGGAATCTCCACCGTCCAACGGGTTTCTTACTTCAAACCCCATCACCATAAAAAATATTCTTGACCCTTCCCTAGGGAACACGTATATTTCAGACACACGAAAAGAGCACTAAATAAGACTCAAAATTGATTCAGGAGGATTAGAATGAACATAAAACCCCTAGGTGACCGTGTACTTCTCCAGGCTGAACAGGCCGAGGAAAAAACAGCCAGCGGACTGTACATACCCCAAACCGCCCAGGAAAAAACCCAGATTGCCATCGTTCGCGCTGTCGGCGATGATACCGATGCAATCAAGGTGAAGGTCGGCGACCGGGTTATGTATGATAAGTATGCCGGAACCCAGGTAAAGATCGACGGCGAGGACCACCTCATCGTAACCATGGGCGATGTCATTGCTATCGTAGAGTAATCCCTACCGGGTCACTCCAAAAACCGCTCAGGCTGCTCTGAGCGGTTTTTTTTTGGCCCGGATTAGAAACCGCGCAAATCATTGCTTAGTGCGCAAGAGGTTGTAAACTACACCAGATATAGCGGAGCAACCGGTAACTCTACCCTTGGGTGGGGTCGCCAAGGTGAAAAGGTTCACCCTTTTGCGCAGTATAAGATCATTGCACCAAAAACCCGGCCTTGGGCATCCATTCAGGAATAGAGAAAGGATTCGATGTCCTTGAGCAGCAACCGGGATTCTTTGATACTCCTCCTGGTTTCAGGGAGGCTGCCGGTAAACATACTTCCGTAAGATTTTTGAATGATTCTCGGATCGGTTACGAGAACAATCCCCCGGTCACTTGCCCGGCGCATAAGTCTCCCAAACCCCTGTTTGAACTTCATCACCGCCTCAGGAATACTCAATTCAATAAACGCATTCCCACCCCGGGCTTCAATAGCCTCTGCCCGGGCAATTACTACGGGATCCGTAGGCACCCGGAAGGGCAACCTGCAGAGAATGAGCAATTCCAGAGAACTCCCGGGAGTATCCACCCCTTCCCAGAAGCTATCGGTAGCAAAGAGCACGCTGGAGACATCATCCCGGAAGGTTCGCAGCAGCCGGGTCTTATCATCATCCCCTTGGCGGAATACAGGAATGCCCGCCTCATCCAAGGCTGGTTTTACTGCGGCAAACACCTCATTTAGCATGGCGTAACTGGTAAACAGAATCAACGCCTTCCCCTCGCTGATGAGCACCGCCTCTCGTATCAGATTTACCAGGAAGGGATTGTAGGCCGGGCTCTGGGGTGGCGGAGCATCTGCGGGAATCCCCAGCATAACCTGCTGCCGATAGTCAAAGGGGCTGGGGAACACTGCCTGCAATGGCTCCAGCCCCTGTAACCCTACCTGGTTATCGAAATACTGAAAACTTCCCTTAATCGAGAGGGTCGCGCTGGTCATGATTACCGTGGGATAGGGTTCAAAGACGGTTTCCCTCATCATAGTCCGGATATCCAGGGGCGTGATTGTCAGCCGTATGAAGCGTTCCCCCGTAGTAGGCACTCGGTTTTTATCAATCCAGAACACCCGATCCGGCTCCTGTTCGTACTGCTGAAAATCCTGACAGACGGCTGCAGCATCCTCCAAGCGGCGGAGAATGATCTTTACATCATGAACCTGGGGCAGCTCAAGATCCTCTTCACTGAGTTGTTTCAGTTCCTGAACAACATGGTCAGCCAATTCCAGGATGGCCTTCTGTAAGCCCCGAAGCGGGCCGAATATTCCCTGGGAAAGATCCCGGTATTCCTGACTGAAGCGCCCCTCCCCCTGGGCAAGGGCAGGATGGAGACGAAGACTGGATTGCTCCCCGAGAAACTGGAGGATTGCAGCCTCAGTACTCCCCAATGCCTCCCGGACGCCCTCAATCAACGCCTCAGCCTGGTTCACCTCCAATCCCAGAAAACTACGCAGGGCCTGAATGAGCCCGAAGGATCTGCCCTGTTTCCGGCGGAGAAGCATGGTAAGGTACTTATGCAGGGTAAACCTGCTCAAAGTCCGGGAGAAGTAGCTGGTAGCAGAACCCTCAATGGTGTGGGCCTCGTCGAAAATTACCCTGGAAAAAGGCGGCAGAATCACCGTAGATTCAAATCCCATTCCCCCGGAGCGCATACTGGCATCGGCGAAGAACAAATGGTGATTGGTAATGATGATCTGTGCCTGAGCAGCCTCACGCCGGGCCTTGAGCAGGAAGCAATGGTCCCGGTTACGGCACCGTGCCCCGGAACAGGAATCCGGATCTGAGTTAATCCGGCTCCACAAGGCATCGGGAACATAGAAACCGAGGTCGGTCCTCATTCCGGTGGCGGTAACCCGAGCCCATTCGACCACCCTGTTGAGCTCGTCATCTTCCTCCCGGAACAGGGAATCTTCTTCCTGAACCTCTTCCAGGCGGTTCAGACAGAGGTAGTTGTTACGGCCTTTGGCAAGCACGGTTTTAACCTTGGTACCCAGAAGCCGCTCCACCGTGGGGATGTCTTTTTCGATGAGCTGGTGTTGAAGGTTTATGGTAGCCGTACTAATGACCACCCGTTGATTGTTCTGCTGAGCCCAGGCCATGGCTGGAATAAGATAGGCGAAACTTTTCCCCACCCCGGTACCAGCCTCCCCCACCACAATGCGGTCCTCATTGAATCCTCGGCAGATCATGGATAATAGAGCGACCTGGCTCTCCCTGGGTTCGTAGTCCTGCCCGGCTTCCCGTTCCAGGGCTCCCCCCGGCTCCAATATTCCGGCCAGGGACTGCTCATTCAACAGGGTGGGTTCAGGCTCACGGTAGGGCTCGGTTATGACATATAACCCCTCGAGAGCGGAATCCACTATCCAACTGCCGATACCCCGCTGGGCAAGCTCGCTGGCTACGGAAAGATCAGCGTTACTCGGGTAGAGCGTATTTGAGGGATGATTATGGATGATCACATCACCGCGGTTCATGTGGGGCATGGGGGCCGGAACCATGGAAGTTCCCCCCCGGGCAGCGACTACAAAATCTGAAATACATACATCATCCCCGACCTGGCAGACAAAGAGCACCTCCCTGCCCTGGGTAGCCTGAATTTCCCACCGCATGCGGTTGCGAATTTCCTCAGGTATCCGCGAAGAGGCCTTTGTATTGTCTCGTTGCTCCATCCCTACCTCAATAGTGTTGCCGGACAGCGGAAACCAGTTCAGTGAGTAACCGTCGTAGGCGGTGTTCGGCTTTTTTACCCGTATCCACTACCTCGCTATGATCAAGCTCCCCCTGCCCAAGACCGGCAGCCTTGTTGGTTACCACCGAAATACCACAAACCCGCATCCCCAGGTACCGGGCGGCAATAGCCTCAGGCACGGTGGACATCCCCACTACATCAATACCCAAGGTTCTATACGCACGAATCTCCGCAGGGGTTTCGTAGCTCGGACCGGTTACCGCACCGTACACCCCTTCAGCGAGATGCGGATCAATCTCCTTCGCTAACCGACGCAGGTCCGGAGTGTACACCTCTGACATATCCGGGAAACGGGGCCCCAGAGAATCATCATTGGGTCCCATTAAGGGATTTGCTCCCAACAGATTAATATGATCCGAAAGCAATACCAGATCACCGGGCGCCAGGTCATGACGGATTCCCCCAGCAGCATTGGTCAGAATTATGGTCTGAACCCCAAGACTCTTCAGCAAAAAAATGGGAAGCACCACCGTATCCATGGGATGTCCCTCATAATAATGAAACCGTCCAGCCATAACAGCTGTTTCCGGCCCCAGGCGGAGCATGCCTGAATGACCGGTTACGGTGGGCACCGGATATCCGTCAATCTCAGAAAAAGGAATGGTATCGCCCTCAAATTCCTCAGCCAAACTCGATAACCCGGACCCCAGCACCAGCCCCACTTTAGGGCTGTATTCGTTCTTTTTCCGGATGGATTCCAATGCCACCTGTACCATTTCTTGTCTATTCTTAATCATGCCACCCTCCGTAAGATCCCCGGAATCCTCCGAGCAGTGTATGCACCGAAGTGGGATCCCGGATACCAGGCTCAAATCTGCCCCGGTATTATATTGACGATACATCTACAAGACTTTTCAGTATACACATGTTCTGCCCGTGGTGCAAAACAATCCATGGCTATTGGGGGGTGGTACAATTGACAGGTCCCCATCAGGCCATGTAGATTGACGACAATTTCACACACCAATACACCAAGAGGAGGTACGGGCATGAACCCCATAAACGTTGCAATTCTAGGAGCCACCGGCACAGTAGGCCAAAAATTTATTACCCTGCTCCAGGGACATCCCTACTTCCGTATTCATGAGGTGGTGGCCAGTCCACGCTCCGCGGGGAAACCCTACGCAGAGGCAGCAAGCTGGAAACAGGATATTCCCATTCCCCAGGATGTGGCACCCATGGTGGTTAAAAGCCTAGAGGACAGTCTAGAAAGCACCATTCTGTTCTCAGGCCTGGATAGTTCGGTTGCAGGGGAGGCAGAGACCCGGTTCGCAAAGCAAGGCCACTTTGTAATTTCCAACTCTAAAAACCACCGCATGGACCCGGATGTGCCCCTAATCATCCCAGAAATAAACCCTGAACATTTTGAAATTATTAAAACCCAACCCTATCAGGGTGCTATTATTACCAACTCCAACTGTTCGACCATGTTTCTTTCCATGGTGTTAGCCCCCATCCACCGAGAGTTCGGAATCGAGGCTGTACAAGTGACTACCATGCAGGCAATTTCTGGGGCCGGCTACCCCGGGGTACCTAGTCTGGATATTCTCGGAAACGTCGTACCCTTCATCGGAGGCGAGGAAGACAAGCTCGAGACTGAGCCCCAAAAGATTCTTGGGACCTATACCAACGGAACCATCATTCCTGCAGATTTCCACGTCAGCGCCCAATGTAACCGGGTCCCGGTCATCGACGGCCATACAGAAACCCTTTCCATCAAACTCAAAAAGAAGGCCAGCCCCCAGCAAGTCGCCGAGGTTTTGGCATCCTTTTCGGGAATGCCCCAGGAACATAAGCTGCCCACCGCTCCCGAGCACCCTATCATCGTAATGAGCGATGAAAACCGGCCACAACCTGCCCGGGATATCTGGCTGCAGGGCGGCATGGCAACCATGGTGGGACGGATCAGGTCCTGCCCGGTTTTCGACATTAAAATGGTAATAATGGGCCATAATACTGTCCGAGGAGCTGCAGGTGCTGCAATTTTAAACGGTGAAGCCCTGGTAGAATTGGGGTATCTCCAATGATTGTTCTCAAGTTCGGAGGAACCAGCGTCGGTTCAGCTGAGGTCATTCAAAACGCCATAACCATAGCCTGGAGTCAGGCCGACCATGCACCGGTGGTCGTTTGTTCCGCCATGGCAAAGACCACCGACACCCTCGTTCGCCTCGCTCAGGCCGCCTTGGACGGGCGGGAGGATCAGGTTCGCCGAGAGCTGGACCTTCTTTCCACCCTCCATCTCGACGCCCTCGCGGGCCTTACCTCCGGGGAAACCCGGAGCACCGGACAAGATCTCATCCAGAATCTCCTGGATGAACTCTCCAGCTTAGCCCGAGGCCTCCTGTTGATTCAGGAGGTCAGCCCCCGGAGTAAGGACGCCCTTCTGAGTTTCGGTGAGAGGCTTTCAACGACCCTTATCTGGCTGGCATGTGTCGAACGGGGGATTAGCGCTGAACTGTTGGACAGCCGGGAATTCATAAAAACCGATGAGAAATTCACCGAAGCATCCATTCTCCCCCAGGCGACCCAAGAAGCCATAACGGCCCGGGTCAAGCCCCGAAACAACCACCTCATTATTTGCCAGGGGTTTATTGCCTCTACCATGTCCGGGGTCACAACCACCCTGGGGCGCGGTGGATCGGATTACAGCGCCACCATCATTGGTGCCGCTCTCCAGGCTCAGGAGGTTCAAATCTGGACTGATGTAACCGGAATCATGACCACCGATCCGAGGCTCATCGCTTCGGCAAAAACCATCAGCGAAATCAGTTATGAGGAAGCCGCGGAACTCTCCTTCTTCGGCGCAAAGGTAATTCATCCCTCCACAATCCAGCCGGCAGTAGAAAAAGAAATCCCTGTTTTGGTTAAAAACACCAACGCACCCGAGCAACCCGGAACACGTATTTGTCGAACGGTGAAAAACCGGGGTATCCAGGCCATCACCGGAAAGAACGGTATCACCGTTGTCACCGTTCAATCCAGCAGAATGCTCAACGCCCATGGATTTCTGAAAGCCATCTTTTCCGTGTTCGAGAAACATAGAATTAGTGTTGATCTTGTATCAACCTCCGAGGTATCGGTCTCCATGACGGTAAACCGTTTCGAGCCCAGCCTTGAACAAGTCATACAAGAACTTCAGAGTTTTTCCCGGGTAAACGTCGAGCCGGACCACGGGATAGTTAGTCTGGTAGGAACCGACCTTTGGAAAGAGGCCAGTTTTACCGCCAGGGTATTTGCCGCACTTCGGGACATTCCTGTACGAATGATCAGCCTCGGATCTTCGGATATTAATCTCTCGGTAGTGGTACCCCAGGAAAACCTTGAACAGGCCATAACCCTTCTGCACCAGGAGTTGTTTCCCCAGGGTGAAAAAGGATAGAATAAACCATGGACTTTTTTGAACGCTTGGGAGACACCATACGTGAACTCTTTGATGAGGATACCTCCTACCAGGATTCAGATTTCAGACATGCCTGGGATGAACTCAACGATTACCTAGATGAAAATACCGGTTCTCAAACCTCCCATGGATCAAACCAGTCATCCAAGCCTGGTCAGTTCAATCCCCGCCCGGTAGACGGGTTAGTAAAGGATTACAGAAACCTCGAATTGGCTCCCGGTGCCGATGCTGCTCAGGTTCGCCAGGCCTACCGGAAGTTGTTGGTAAAATATCACCCCGACCGCCATGCCGCTGATGCGGGCAAACAAAAGATTGCCACAGAGATTACAGCAAAACTCAACGAATCCTATAACCGGATCATGCAGCATCTGGGGGAGAAATAATCACACCCCTGGGTAGGCAGGCCTCAGGGTACCGCCCCGGACTTAGCGGACTCATCGGCCGTTCGGAGGTCACTCCAAACCGTACTCATGAATTTTTCGGTGCAGGGTTTTCCGCCCGATACCCAAGACCTCGGAGGCCTTGCTTTTATTGCCCTTCTCTGCAGCAAGAGTAGCCCGGATTAATTCCCGTTCGGCATCCGCCATGGACGCTCCAATGGACAGTTTAATATAATCCCCCTCATTATCCTGTCCAATGTGGGGGGGAAGGTCGTCAAGGGTGATGATATCCCCCTTGGCAAGCACTACTGCGCTCTCGATGGTGTTCCTCAGCTCCCTGATATTGCCGGGCCACTGATACCGATGGATAGCGGCCCTGGCTTTCTGGTCGATGCCATGGATGATCTTGCCGTTCTCCTCTGAAAATTCCTTCAAGAAGGATGATACCAACAGGGGAATATCATCCTTCCGTTCCCGGAGGGGTGGAATGTGAATATTGACCACATTCAATCGGTAGTATAAGTCTTCTCGAAAGGTTCCCTGCTCAATCTCAGCCTTCAGATCCCTGTTGGTAGCAGCAATAAGACGGACATCGACCTCCACGGTCTGTTCACCCCCTACCCGTTCAAAGCTCTTCTCCTGAAGAACCCGGAGAATCTTTATCTGAACTGATTGGTTGATCTCCCCAATCTCATCAAGAAATATAGAACCGAGATGGGCGAGTTCAAACCGTCCCCTCTTCCGGTTCACCGCACCGGTAAAAGCTCCCTTCTCATGACCGAACAATTCACTCTCTAGGAGACTTTCTGAAAGGGCGGCACAGTGTACCTTAATGAATGCCTTCTCCCTCCTGGGACTCAACCGGTGGATTGCATCGGCTACCAATTCTTTACCTACACCGCTCTCGCCGGTTATCAGAACCGATGCCTTCGTAGGGGCAACCTGGTTAATCATTTCAAAGACTTTCTGCATTGCCGGACTTTTTCCGATGATGTGGTTTGAGAGGCGACGTCCCTCCAGCTCAGCCTGAAGCTGGCGGTGCTGCAACACAAGTTCACGGGTTGAAAGGGCACGGCGCACCAGCAGACTAAGTCTTTCAAGATCCAGGGGTTTGGTCAGAAAATCGAAGGCTCCGTCTCGCATCGCCTGCACCGCTGTCTCAATGGTGCCATGGCCGGTTAAAACGATGACGGCTACCGAAGGCCAATGCTGTACCACCTCATTGAGGAGCTGTTCCCCGGAAAGACGGGGCATCCGCAGATCGGTAACCACCAGATCAATCTCCTCTTGCCTCATGATTTCAAGGGCCTGTTGCCCGTCCACCGCCTGATATACCTGATAGCCGTCTAGTTCCAGGTTCTTCGCAAGCCCCTCGCGGATATTTTTCTCGTCCTCAGCGAGCAAGATATTAAACTTCATCAGCTACCTCCCACTCAGGCTCATCGGTCTCATTCCCCAGCAGATGGGGTTCTTTCTGGGGTACGGGAAAGCTGATGGTAAAGGTTGTGCCCCTACCTTCCTTACTCATCACCGTAATCTCCCCATGGTGTTCCTTTATTATCTTATAGACGAGGGTAAGACCGATACCCGAGCCGAAATCCTTGGTCGTAAAGTACGGCTCAAAGATCTTTTCCATAACCTCCTGGGACATGCCGATCCCATCATCACTGATCCGGAGAATTACCTCATCCCCCTTTTTCTGGGTGCTTAATACCAGGGTCCCACCATCCGGCATGGCGTTCATGGCATTCTTCACCATATTGAGGATTGCCTGTTTCATAAACTTCTCATCCATGAGGATATGGCTCAACCCATCCTCTAACTCGGCCTTCACCTGAATACCGGTCTGCTCGAGTTCATACTGCATAAACTTGAGCAAATCTTGAATGAGACAGTTCAAGCAGCCCTCGGATAACGACATATCCATGGGCCGCACCGCAAACAGAAAATCCACTACAATCTTGTTGAGCCGTTCGACTTCCTCGTTAATGACATCCAAATAGGAGGATATATCCTCGCTTTCCACCCGCCCTTTCTCACGAATCAACCGCTGAATAAGCTGGATATGTATTCCTATGGATCCCAGGGGATTTTTAATCTCATGGGCCACCCCGGCCGTGAGGGTGGTTAAGCTTGCCAGACTTTCAGCCCGGCGTAATTTTGCCTCCCTCCAGCGTTTCTCTGAGATATCTTCGATGTGCAAGATACTTCCTTGAACACGCCCGGCATGAACCAGGGGTAAAATGCTAAGACTGAGGATTTTTGTTGCTCCGCCACTCGACAGGGTAAACTCCCGGTCGCTGACGGTCTCCTGATCCTCAAGATTGATCTGTATAAACCTACTGATATCCGCATCATCGATTATGTCCCAAATGATCTTCTCATACACCTCTGTTCCGGTAAGAGGAAGCAGCCGTTCGGCTGACTTATTACAGACCATGACCCGGTTATTCTGATCGGCAGCAATCACACCATCGGTCATACTATCTAGAACAATCTCAAGACTCTCGTTTTCCCGGGCCAGATCACGGATAAGGCTGTAGATCTGCTGCGAATCGAGCTTCGGCAGCTTATGGAGCGCCCGCTGAATGAACTTACGCATCCTTTAGAATCCCCCCAAAAAATATCTGCTCAAACACCGTCTCCGGACCAATGTTATAACCCTCCAGGCGCTGGTACTGTAGATCGATACGCTGAAGCATTGCCTGGTACCATTCCGGTGAATGGGGTTGCTCTCCCTGGGGTGATGCCAGACAGTTGCGGAATAACCCGCCGGTTTCCTGCAGCACATGACGTACCGCCTCGCGCCGGCTCTGGGGCGGCAGGGCTGTAAATGCAGTCACGAAGGAACGAAGGCGCAGGTAGGCTCCCTCCCCGCCATTTTGTACCAGATCAAACAGGGTTTGCGCGGCTTCCGTAACAGAGAGCTCATCCCCGGTACGTATCCCCAAGAAGACATCCCGGAGACCAGCGTACTCCGACCCTTGTATTCGGAAAATTCGGTTCAGAACCTCCTGCTCGGTCTTCTGACTTCGTTGGGGAAAGGTATATACCCGCAATCGCGATCGTAGAGTTGGCATTAGTCCCGTCAGACGGGTTGTGGTTAAAATGAAGTTGGTTTTTGTCGGGGGCTCTTCCAAAATCTTCAATAGGCTATTGGACGCTGCATCATTTAGCCGTTCGGCGTTCTCGATAATGATTGTTTTGCGTGAATCTCCTCCGGAAATGTGGGTCCATGCCGTCAACCGGCGGATCATATTCACCGTTGCACCATCTGCGGGTAATAGTTGGAGCAGTTTATCGGTTTCACCGTACAGCTTCTCCAAAATCCCCGCTCGCTCCTTCTCCCCCGTCCCGGGTCTTCCCGGCTGTAGGGGATCCAAGGATTCTTCGATCTCGTCGATAATCCGGGATGCCTTACCCAGCTTCTGATCTTCACCTTCCCATAGAAGGGGTTCAAACCGGTTCGTGAGCTTCCGTACCGCCCGTAGGAAGAGATACCGGTTACCTTCTCGATCGTCTCCGGACAGGGATTTTCCGCACAGTCGTATTTCATCCGCAAAATACCGGTGACCGAGCATGAGGGTGTAGGGGCTCATAAGCACCCTGTGTTGCCTGCAGGAGAGGCAGGAACAATTCCACGGAGCGTTTTTTTGTGTGCACGAGAGGCTTCTGGCAAGCTCCAGGGCTGTGCTTAATTTCCCGGCATACTCGGGGCCGTTGAACAGCACCGCACCGGGTAATGCCTGGGTTCCAACATCTTCCATGATCCGGGTAACCACCGCCTCCTGGCCGAGGATGTTTTCAAACATCCACTCCCCCCGATTCTCCGGTGAGTCCTCCATTCAGCACCGCGGCTGCATAGGGGAAAAAGGGAGAGAGCAATCCGTAAATAACACTTTCCTCAAGAATTTGCTGAACTTCAAAAAAAGGCTGAATCTGCATGATAAAAAGCAGGATAAAGCAAAGCAATATGCCCTCAATTAAACCGAGAAATAATCCCAAGGCCTTGTCCAGATTTTGCAGATTCACCCGCTCAATGAGACCGTTCAATCCTGCCTCAAAGAGTTTAAGCACAAGGTACACTAATACAAAAATACCGAGGAACGATGCAACCTGGGTCCAAACGGACTGCCCAAGCCATTGCTCTAAAAACACAGCCGCGACTCCACTGAATATCATGGCAAGCAGAATACCCAGGATCACCGCCCCAACACTCATGAGTTCCTTTACGAACCCCCGAAAGACGGCTCGAATACCTGCTAACCCCGTAATAATTAGGAGCACAACATCAAGGGTAGTTATATTAAAATTCATTCAATTCCTCCAGCGGACAGTATAACCTATTCTCCCGGCATCTAAACACATCCATGGATAACACATTTCCCGGGGAGGCTCCATTTTTTATATATAGTACGCAATAGGTTGTAATATTGCACTCCGGCGACACTACCCATGGCTGGCCTTATAGGCTGGTCCGCTATATCGGTGTTGTTTACAGCCTGTTGCGCACTACAAAATTCTCACCCCGACTGTTGTATTATAGTCATAATCCTGTCTGCAATGATCCCTGCCGCGTCCCGGGGTAATGCATCCGCGTGAGATGCCATTTCCTCTCTTTTCTGCCTATTTGCAATCAGAGACTCCAGAGCCGTTCCAAACTCTTCCGCTTCGGGATCCATCATTACCTGATACGCTCCGGTTTGTTCAAAGATCCGGGCGTTGCGAATTTGATCACCCCGGGATCCAGCAGTCAAGGGAATGAGTATTCCTGGGATCGTCAAAACCCCCAGCTCCCACAAGGTCCCGGCACCAGCCCGGGCCACAGCCAAATCGGCCATCGCCAATACATGCTTCATCTCCGGACCTATGAAATCCCGGGGATAATAGAACCCCGGCTCTTCCCCGGGTGGCTGCCACTGTTTCCCGTATTGATGAATAATCACCGCTTTTCCCCGAAGCCGAGGAAGATTCTCTTGCACCAAATTGTTGACCTGTACCGCCCCGAGACTGCCCCCAAGGACTACCACAACCGGCACCCCTTCTCGGATTCCGGGGAATAAGCTCCTCCCTTCTCGCGGATCACCCCTAAAAAGGTCCTCACGAATGGGATTCCCGCTCACGTGAACCCGGGGTTTAATTGAGTCAGGAAAGTACTGGATACTATCTTTGTAGGCCACAAATATGGCACTTGATTTTTTCATATTAAGACGGGTTGCCAATCCTGGATCCAGATCAGATTCATGGGATATAACGGGGATTTTTAACAACCCCGCAGCCCAAACCGGGGGCACCGTGACATACCCCCCCTTGGAAAAAATCGCTGCCGGAGGATCCTTCAAGAAATCGATCATACAATGTACAAATCCCCCCAGAATTTTAAAGATATCTATGAAATTCTGAAATGAAAGATACCTGCGCAGTTTTCCTGAAGGTATGTGCCGGAATTCCAACCCATCAATCCCGCTGGAACCGACAATTTCCGCCTCAATACCCCTTCGGCTCCCTACCCAGGTGATTCTTCCCGACCACGACCTCCGTAAGGCCCAGGCGACAGCAAGACCCGGGTATACATGACCTCCGGTGCCCCCTCCGGTAAACACTATCCGTTGCTCCACAACCTTCCTCCAGTCATACGGCTTGCCGAAGAATCTCCGGTCTCCTATACTCATACTACCATGATCGTATTTTCCAAAGCAATCAGACCCTCTCTGCTATTCATCTGCCTCATCCTATGGCTTCTCCCCAGCGTGGTAGTGTCCCAAGAATCTCAGGGGCAGCCCCGGCCGGATTTTTTTCTTCCCCTCACGAGGGAGACTGCCCAAGTCTTGCTGTCGGGCATTCCCGTCACAGACTCGCAGATCGAAGAATTCATGACCACCGGCATGTTGATCAGGCTTGATTCTGAGAATGCACATCCCGATCTAAACCCCCTGCCCCAGGCCACAGCGGACATCCGGCAGGCCTGGGAGAGCAACCCCGGGAATATCACTATACAAACCCTTATCGCCTACCCGCTGCCTAAGCGGTTTGCCACCCTTACCGAAGAAGAAATCCGGTTACGGCTCTACAATACCTTCAGCCGGTACTCCACCATGGCCGGCATAGAGTACTGGTCCGAGAGCCGTCAGCGGATGCGTACCTTTTATATTGATTCCTACCGTATTAACCCCGACTTCCCGGATCGTCCCTTGCCTGATGCAACCTACCAACAGGTTCCTCCCAAGGAATATGTCACCCTCAGACAACGGGATGCTTCCTTTGGCGATAATCGCTATCGATTGACCATCAACAACTACCCCGAGGGAATTCACGCACGGATCGAAAACCTGACCACCATGTGGTATAAAATACTGCCCATAGCTGAACCCCAGGGGGTACGTATGGATCTCTGCCTATCCATCAAAGACTCGTACCTCCTCTTTTTCGGCTCTACCAGACTTCAGGCACCTGGAATTTTCGGAATCCGAGATCGGGCAGAAGACAGCTTTTTCAACCGTCTTATCGCGTTATATAATTGGTATACAGGGCTTTTAACCGAAAATTAACCGTATCCTCATACAATTCTGTAGTACCCCCGGGGTATTGTGAGGGATACCTGGTGGGTATAAGGTTGCACTATACACCCGACGGGTCCGGACCGGGAGACAACCCCGGGACGGTGCCGCCGGCATGCCGGGGTACAACTTGAAATTGTATTAGAGGCCGAAGGAACCAATCCGGTTCTGCCGGCGAGCCGGGTTACAACCTGTTGAGGACTAGATGGGGAACACGGTGTGGATGACCCCAGGATTGCTCCGGGGCGCACCTACAATAGTCTGTAATACAGGAGATTCCCAGGAACAGCAAATGGTCCACGGGAACCTGCAGAAAAACACAGACCTGTACCAGTTGTTTTGAACGGTACCGATCATAGAAGGGGATGCTTGTGGAAACACGAATTCGACTGAACGAACAGATGGCGGAGGTGTATCAGACCGTTTTAAAAATGGGCACCTTCGTCGAGGAAGCCCTGAGAAAGGCCCTCAATGCAGTATCAAATCGGAATATGAACCTGGCACAACAGGTTATCGAACATGATATTCACATTGATAGTTATCAGAATGCCATAGAGGATATGTGCACCAAGATAATTGCAACGGAACAACCGGTTGCCAGCGATCTTCGAGAACTAGTCACGCTCATAAAGGTAGTCTCTGATCTCGAACGCATCGGTGATCACGCAAGACATCTTGCCAAATCCATCTCCAGTATCAGCGAGCCGATTCTCGAACAGGTGCTCCCTAAAATCAAAGTCATGACGGAAAAGGGGATTTCTATGGTGCATGATGCCCTAACCGCCCTCTCTACCCATGATGCGGACCTCGCCACCACCATAGCTGCCATGGATGATCAAATAGATGAATTACATACCCAGCTCTACGAACAAATCATCACCATCATGCAGGAGGATCCCCGGTACATCGAAGAAGGGACAACCCTCCTGTTCCTCAATCGATTCCTCGAGCGCCTGGGCGACCATGTTACAAATATCTGCGAATGGATCGTGTATGCCAAACGGGGAACTCACATCGAATTAAACTTTTAGGAGGTACGCGTGTCCCGGGAAAAAATCCTTGTCGTGGATGATGAAGAAGATATTCTCACCCTCATTGAATACAACCTCCTAAAGGAAGGCTACCAGGTCCTTACCGCCGCTACCGGGGAAGCAGGACTCTCCCAGGCTCGGGAGCAAAAACCGGATCTCATCGTGCTGGATCTCATGCTACCGGGTATTGATGGGATAGCAGCATGCCGAAAACTAAAGGCCGAGGACGATACTAAGCACATTCCCATTATCATGGCCACCGCAAAGGGCGAAGATATCGACGTAGTCTCCGGACTCGAAGTGGGTGCTGACGATTATGTAACAAAACCATTCAGCCCCAAGGTGCTCATAGCCCGGATTCGCAATCAACTGCGGCGCTCCACCGCAGAACCAACCGACCACGCCCAGACCCTCTCCATCCACGGAGTCGTAATTGACACGAACCGCCACGAAGTGACCTTGCATAACCGGAACATCCCCCTCTCAGCCACCGAGTTTGCAATCCTTGAATTCCTTGCCCAGAATCCGGGCTGGGTCTTTAGCCGGAACAAGATAATTGACGCTGTTAAGGGAAAGGACTATCCGGTCACTGAACGCTCCGTAGATGTACAGATCCTGGGCCTCAGAAAAAAACTGGGCGAGCAGGGTGATATCATTGAAACGGTAAGGGGCGTTGGATACAGGCTACGTCCGGAGGAATAGGTTTCATGACCATCCCTAGGCTCTTCCCTAGACGGGAGCTGATTTCTGTCATAACTCTTGAGGTGATTCTCCTGCTACTACCCCTCAGCATTGCTTCTATCCTTCTCTCTACCCCCCCGGCACCGGGTATAAACGAGTTTCGGGCACAACGGACCCTAGCAGCCTCACTCCTGGTTTCTCCGGACATCCAGGATCCCCAGGAGGCTATCCGGATTCTGGATGAGGCTCTGAAGAACTATACCCTCACCCTAATCCCATCCCCAGAAGCGAAACCTGTCCCGGAGTCGGAGGACCTGCAAATTTTTTCCTCTTCCCACCATCGGTACACTGCGGTCCTCACAATCCCTCAAACCCTCCAAGAGCCAAGAGCCTATGTACTCACTAGTGAATACAAGGTGACAGCCCCCCTCCCCTCCTGGATCCTAGTCAGTGTGATTATTACCCTCGGCCATATGATCTGCCTAGCCTTGTTCCTGAAGCAGATCCTCCGGACCTATACCCTCCCCATCAGCCGTCTCTCAGAATCCCTCAAGCGGATAGAACAGCGGGAAGACAATCCATCCACCTCCCGCAAGCCTCCCACGGAACAGGAAGACATCCATACCCTATTCACCCGGGTGTTCAGTAAAATCCATCAACGCCTGACCCAGCTTGAGTACCGGAACCAAGAACTCTGGAACATCCTCCAGCATATGTCCGATGGGGTACTGGTGCTTGATTCTCGGGGTGAAATCCTCATCATGAACCAGGCTGCAAGAGACTGCCTTCTCTCCCGGACACCAGATACCAA
Organism: Spirochaeta lutea; assembly: GCF_000758165.1. NCBI lineage: Bacteria > Pseudomonadati > Spirochaetota > Spirochaetia > Spirochaetales > Spirochaetaceae > Spirochaeta > Spirochaeta lutea. The sequence goes on from NZ_JNUP01000072.1 coordinate 29,186, forward strand.
GCCCACCACTATTCAGCTCCTTGGAAGCACGGGTCTCATCACCCTTTTTGAGGAATCATTACGGGCCCAGGAACTAATAAAAACCCAAATCATCACATACCATTCGGATTCAGAGCATACCTTCGAGGCTGCCGGGCAGGCTGTGGAACTCAATAGTCATGAGATCTCTTCAAAACGGATCATTATCCTTCTCCATGAGGTTACCAAACTCCAGTATCTGGAGTCCGTCAGAAGCGATTTTGTTGCTAATGTAAGCCACGAACTCAAAACCCCCATCACCTCAATTCTTGGATTTGTGGAAACTCTTCTCTCAGATCCTGGGATCGATTCCGATTCCCGGATGAACTTCTTGCAGATTGTCCACCGTCAATCAAACCGTTTGAAGAATATCGTAGAGGATCTGCTATCCCTCTCCCGGTTAGAGCAATCTGGGAAGCACATCAGTCTTGCGCCCTGCGACCCCCAGCAAATTATGAGATCCGCCATAGACACCACAGGACACCAAGCTGCTCAGAAGGGCATCAAACTAACCCTTTCTCCCAGCTCCGATTCCGTTCCCATCATGGCCAATGAGGCCCTCCTTGAACAAGCCCTCATTAATCTCATAGAAAACGGGATCAAATACGGTACCGAGGGGGGATGGGTGCGGGTTGAAGCCCGATTGGATGATACCTACTGTATATTCTCAGTCCAAGATAACGGTCCCGGCATTCCCGCGCGTGAAAAGGATAGAGTTTTTCAACGATTCTATCGCATCGACAAAACAAGGAGCAGACAACAGGGCGGTACTGGCCTGGGGCTATCTATCGTAAAACACATAGCCCTGTGCCACCATGGCGAGGCGTCTGTCACAAGTACCATGGGTCAGGGAAGTACGTTTTCATTGAAAATCCCTCGGGGCTCCATGCCAGACTAGGGTAATACGAGTTGCAGCGCTCCGATAATCGCCCCAAGAACAGCTCCAAATACATTAATCCACTTGAATTGACGGGCCATAATTCCTAGGAGCAAATTTTCTACATCCTTCACATCAAGTCCGTTTATTCGGTTGACCACCATACTTCGGATATCAAAGCGTTGAACCAGGGGAGGAACGGTTTTCTCTAAAATCCGGGTAATTCCTGACTGCAGGGAATCTACACTCTGATCTGGCTGCACACCGGCTCCCGGTTTTGGCGCTGTGGGAATCAGGCTGAGGACCGTACGAATCAGCCCCTCCAAAGCCAGGGGGCGTTGAAGCCAGCTGTACAACGCATCGGCACCTCGGGCAGCCCAAACCGAGGGGTAGGACCCGCTAGCCCAGAGCACAATCGCCGCCAGACTATGATTTTGGTGACGTGCAAAAAACCTGTTGAGGCCGACCCTTGCCCTAACCCCGATCCGTTCCTTCCGTAGAAACACAAGAATCTGCTCAATCCCATGCCCGGCTAACGAAGACAGATCGACCCCGAGGATCCTCTGTGTCTCCTCAAAGGTCTTATCCGCAACCCGATCGAGCCCGCCTTCCATCCAGCGGATAATCCGCTCGCGGTTATCCTCATGGTGTAGAAACTCATCCAAGGTCTCTAACAAGGAATCGATGATCCCGGGCATCCTCTCATTTAAGGTTTTATCATATTGACCTGCGGATAGAAGAAAGCGCTGAACAGCCGTAAGCTGGGCCAAAATTCCGCTGAGAATTGTTTTGCCCCGGCGGATCAATTCAGGCCGGAACTCAGGTCTCCGCAGCCACTCCATGAGATAATCAACCCCAGGTTCATAGTATCCCCTTCCCGCCTGTACCAGGGCTTGACGCAGCTCCTTGGTTACTACCATCTCCACCCGGTCTCCATCCCGAACCCAGCGGTCTACGATTCTCTGCACCTCTTGTACGATCCCGGGCCCTAACCCTTCGCTCAGCTGATGGTTAATAAGATTCATAACCCAGTGGGGAACCCGTAACCTGGCAACAACCTCCCCAATTTGAATCCCCTGAACCGCTTCCACACTCCGAAGCAATCCGGCCTGCAACCGCTGCCGGGTAGCAATCCGCCGGATAACTCCGGCCAGATACAGGGAAAGGCTCGATCCATCCGACTGTCCCCCTGCATCCGAGTGCAACAACTCCTCCAGTCCCTGATGAATCCGTTCCTGAAATCCCTCCCCATGGATATGACTAAGCACTGCCTCCCGCGACAGCAGTTGGCCCGAAACCATCTGCCCGATACTTTCCGCCAACTGGCCCCTCTGCCGGGGAATGATTCCGGGGGTAAAGGGCAGACGGATACCCAACACCCTGATCTCACGCAAGGGACGGAATAACATCCGGATCGCAATAGCATTGGTAACAAACCCAATACCCGCCCCCAGCACTACGGGTAGTACCTGGGGTAGCACCCCCTGGAGCCAAACTACTATGCTACTCATGTCCATACACCCCGTCCCCCAGTTGTGCTGAAGCATTTTGCGCCCTGGCACGGGTTGTGAATAACACAAGGTCCTGGCCAAAAATCCAGCCCTCCCTGCTCTGAGGACTGCCATTCGGCAAGACAATAGAGTACGCAACGGAATACCAATAATCAACTGAGCCCCGTTCAAGGGTCTCAAAGGGAGCCGCCTCAATCAGTTCCACCACTCCTCCCCGGCGCACCAGATCCACAACCCTGGAAGATGAGTCAGCCTCCTCATGGATCCGAGCATAATGGGGCTGAATGACCCCAAACCGGCCCCGGGTAACAATGAGCTCTTCCACCGGCAAATCCAGTGCCCGGGTCTCCGAGTCGGAACAGGCACTCATAATCAAACTCCCCGCCATCATCAACGCAACACCGAGCATCGCTCCGCTTCGAGAATACGACTTTGGTTCTGACTTTGCAGCAATCACTTTTCTTTTTTATCCCCATCAGCTACCTTAGACATATGGTCAAAAGTATAGGACCTTTCGTCCTCTTTGTCATTGTCTGGCTTCATTTCATACCGTTCCAGACCTACACCGAATCCGCCCTACCCGAGTCCCAGATCAGGGCGGCCTCCCCCCTGATTCAATCAGACCTAGAATCCGGCATCATAGTCGACTCCTCGGGCCTGCAAAATTTCACGGCCGTTCACATCCAACTTCCCCTCATAACACCCCGGGATGGTGTCCGAGGCCTCAGCCTCGCTTCAGGACTGAGTTTAGCACGCACCATCCCTCTGAGCTCCGAAGGCCTTCAAATGCCCCGAAGCACCTCCATTACCGCATGGACCGTGGACCTCGGGTATTCCTTCAACAACATCCGTCTCGGAATACGCCCCTCCGCCAACTGGGCCCGATTTAGTCAGACCCACCTCCTCTTTTTCTACCCAGGAATCCGTATGTATATTCAGGGTGATTCTACGGTTTCTAGCCCCTTGGGCAGCTTTCGCATCAGCTCAGGCCTTTTTACCGGTTTACAATGGCAGAAAACAAACGGTCCCGGCCTCCGCATTGGTTTAACCGGCGGCATTTCGCTATACTAGAGAACAAATATGAGAAACGTCATGAGAACACAATCTACTCAGTTCATAGTTCTGGGGATTATAATGCTGCTTTCGTCCTGTACGCTCCAGCCGACCACCGAGCCGGAACGGTATGCCCTAGTGTTCGGGGTAAACGATTACCCGGCTGATTACAATGATCTGTCCGGAGCCGTGAATGACGCCGAGTCCATCCATCGTGTTTTGGAATCACGGGGATTTAATTCCCAGGTATTCACCAACCAGAACGCCACCCGCCAGGCTATGGAGGAAGAGATATCAGCCCTCGAATCCCAACTCTCACCCGGAGACATGCTCCTGCTCTACTATGCCGGTCACGGAATACAGGGAACCATTGGCGACGAATACGACGAGTTCATCATTCCCGCCCTCACACAAAACGCCGGACTTTCAGAGATCCGGGATCAGGTTATAAACTCCCGGGACCTTAAAACAATTCTCAGCGGCCTCTCCGGGGTGGAGATTGTCCTCATCTTTGATGCATGTAATACCGGGGGATTCGTTGAACAGACCAACGAGGTCATCAATACCCTACCCCGAAACTACAGCCCCCTGCCATACATCCAGGAAGGAAGCGGATATTCGGTCCCCTTCTTCTCTGCCGTCGCAGAGTTCTTTAAAGCTGATTCACCAACCCGGGATGACCCGCCCCCCCCGGAAATCCACGGTATAACCGCCGCAGGACCGTCCGAAGAAAGTTGGGAGTTTGCCAGCCGGGGAGTTTTCACCACAGCCTTCGTGGATGGCATTGAATCTGGAAGGGCAGACGTTAACAGAGACAACCGAATAACCCTCGATGAGATCTACATTCATACCTTTAATACAATCCAGAATACATGGAATTCCCAATACGGAGCGACAACCGGGGCGGACTACGCCTTCTTACCCCACCGAACGGGGAATCCCTACGATCTCATCCTGATCCAAGAAAATTAAGCCCCGTTGTCAATTCATCTCTTTTATTTTCTCAATCTCATCCCGTAACACCGCGGCCTGCTCAAACTCGAGGTTCTTTGCATGCTCCAACATCTGAGCCTCCAGCGCCTTAATCAGCTTCTTCCGTTGAGCCGGTACCAGGAGATTATGATCCTTCTTAATGATTTCAAGATTCTGCTCTTCATCCTTGCGTTTATCTTCCTTTTCCCGCTGAAGGATACTACGAATGTTCTTTCTGATAGTCTGGGGGGTTATTCCGTGTTCTGTATTATACTCTATCTGCTTTGCACGCCGACGGTCGGTTTCCTGTATGGCTTCTTCCATCGCAGGGGACATTCTGTCCGCATACATAATCACTGTACCATTCTCATTCCGTGCGGCTCTGCCTATGGTCTGGATCAGACTGGTGGCTGAACGGAGAAAACCGATCTTGTCCGCATCAAGGATAGCAATCAAACTTACCTCCGGAAGATCTAGCCCCTCCCTGAGAAGGTTAATTCCAACCAGCACGTCAAACGCCCCGCTCCTCAAATCGGTGAGAATCTCCACGCGTTCAATGGTTTCAATCTCCGAATGTAAATACCGAACCTTCAGCCCCATTCCCAGAAGGTAATCGGTAAGATCCTCCGCCATTTTCTTTGTGAGGGTTGTTATCAGGGTCCTGTCGCCCTGCTCCGTCCGCTTTACAATTTCACTGTACAGATCCTCAATCTGGCCCGCTGTGGGACGAACCTCAATAACCGGATCGAGAAGCCCTGTGGGCCGGATAATCAACTCACTAACCTGCTTAGACTTAGCAAGCTCCTCATCCCCAGGAGTAGCAGAAACAAAAACAGTCTTATCGAGAAGATTCTCAAACTCCGGATACATCAAGGGCCTATTATCCAAGGCGGAGGGTAGACGAAAGCCGAAGTCCACTAAATTCTGTTTACGTGACCGGTCTCCGGCATACATCGCCCGCACCTGGGGCAAGGTAACATGGGATTCATCAACAAAGGTTAAAAATTGATCCGGAAAATAATCAAGGAGGACTGCAGGTCTCTCCCCCGCATTCCTAAAACTCAAATGGCGGCTGTAATTTTCAATCCCCGAGCAATAGCCCATCTCATAGAGCATCTCGATATCATATTTAGTACGACTCCGTAGCCGTTGCGCCTCCACAAGCTTGTTCTGGGACTCTAGCCTTTGGAGCTGTTCATCTAGCTCCTCCTCTATCAAATGAATCGCCTTATGAACACTATCCTCGGGCATAACAAAGTGTTTTGCTGGGTATACAATAAGCGTCTCCAGCTCATGGAGAACATTCCCCGTCACTGGATGGATCTCAGATATCCGCTCCACCTCATCCCAGGCTAACTCTATCCGATATGCTTCCTGGGTGTAGGCAGGATAGATTTCAATTACATCACCCCGAATTCTGAAGACCCCGCGTTGCATCACCGCATCGTTGCGCTCATACTGAAGGCTTACCAGCCGCGCTCGCAAATCACTGATCTGCAGGTGACTACCTCGATCAATGCGGATTTTCATGTCCCGGTAATCTCTCGGGCTTCCAAGTCCATAGATACACGAAACGGTGGCAACTACAATAACGTCCGGTCGCTCCAGCAGGTTGGCCGTTGCTGAAAGCCTAAGGCGGTCAATCTCATCATTGATGGAGGAATCCTTCTCGATATAGAGATCTTTGGAAGCAACGTATGCCTCAGGCTGGTAGTAATCATAATAGGATACAAAATACTCCACCGCGTTATTGGGAAAGTACTCTTTAAACTCACGGTACAACTGGGCTGCCAAGGTCTTATTGTGGCTCAGTACCAAGGTAGGCAACTGAATACGTTCAATAATCTTCGCCATAGTGAATGTCTTGCCCGAACCTGTGACCCCCCGAATCGTTTGAAAGGGATGTCCCTGGGAAATACCGCCGCTGATTGAATCAATTGCCTTTGGTTGATCGCCCGATGGGCTATAATCGGATGCTACAGTAAATTTATTCACAGCACACTATTCCAAATATCGATCGGGGCGAAGAACCAACTCAACCTCAGTAGTGTTACTTCGGCCATTCCGTATGTACTCTACCTCAACCCGGTCCCCAGGTTTTGTATTTTGCAGCGCCTCAAATACTGAAGCCATATTAGTGATAGGTGTATCCTCTATCCGGACAATAATGTCCCCGCCCAGGTAAATGATGGTATTTCCGGACCGAACGGCATTCCTGGGATTCCCACCCCGAAGACCCGCCGCCTCCGCCTTTCCACCGGGTTCTACCTCGGAAATCAATATCCCTTGCGTAACGGGGAGATTGGCAAAACTCACTAATTGAGGGAATAGTTGAATGGGAGTAATGTCGATCCAGCCTCGCTGTACACGCCCATATCGGATCAGGTCAGGAATAACCCGCTTGGCCGTCTCAATAGGAACAGCAAAACCCACACCAATACTTCCGCCGCTCGGGGAATAAATCATTGTGTTTACCCCAATGATACGCCCGGAACTATCCAACAGCGGTCCACCGGAATTTCCCGGGTTTATAGACGCATCGGTTTGGATCATATCCTGGATAATACTTCCGCTTTGGGAACGAATAGGTCTGCCGATTCCGGAAATCACACCGGTAGTCAGAGTACGCTCAAAGGAAAACGGATTACCGATTGCGAGAACCTTTTGTCCAACCCTCAGATCCTCCGAAGAGCCGAGAGGAATAACGGTAAGGGGTTCATCTGTTTCTATCTTTATAACAGCAAGATCATTTTCCGGGTCGATACCCACGACCTCCGCCTCATAGCGTTTTCCGCTTGCCAAGGTAGCATAGACCTTCACTGCGTTCTTAATCACATGGTTATTTGTGAGGATATACCCCTCATCATCGATAATCGCCCCGCTCCCGGAACTGCCCTCCTGGGGAACCGCTTCAAAAAACCAGTAATAGGAAACCGTTTCCGTTGTGATGTTAACCACACCCTGGTTCCTCTCATCGTAGACCTGAATATTATTACGTTCATCAGCCGTAAACCGATCCGTGGCAAGGTTCACCGGATTATAACCGAAATCAGATGTACCTCCCGAATCCTCTTTGGGCTCTTGAAGAACCTTGATTATTTCCGGCTCCTGGGATACCACCGCAGCAGAATCCGGCCCGCGAGAGCCCCCAGCAGCTCCAAGAGGTATAAGCCCCAACCCGATAGCCAAGAGTAAGCCTATGCCTATGCCGGATACCACATAGATAACGTGTGTAATTGGTTTCTTTCTACGTCCCATAGTAGTTAATATACCGACAACATCCCTATTTGCCAATCATACCGAAGATATCAAAGGGCCCCAGAGCCGGAAACCGTAAACATCCAGCCATGGATAAATCACCATCATTGGGAGAATCCCTCCCATCAAGATCAGCAAGGGTTACCGCTATACGAATCAGGGCAGCCCTATCCCGAGCACTGTAGCTGGACTTATTGCTCCATAAATCGGGGTACATATCCCTAAGAATCAATCCACTAATCCGTCCGTTATACCGAGATCCTGTAGCATTTCTCCTATCAAATTGCCGGTTCTCAGCTTCCACCAGCACCATGGATAGCTCATCAGCATGATCTACCCAACCAGGCAGATCCACATCCTGGGTATCCTGGTTTGTGAATATGCGAATGTCAAATCTATCCATCAAGGCTGCACCGATCTTCGTCCAATATCGGGAGAGTTGTCTCGGATCGCATAAACAGTACCCATCGCTGCCAAGCCCCCCACAGGGACAAAGATTCATTGCCGCAACAAGCATGAAATCACAGGGAAAGGACGTGCTCATATCAGCACGCCCAACAGAAATCCAAGATTGTTCCATAGGAAGCCGAAGACCCGAGAGAATTTTTGCCTGAAACGCTGAAAGCTCATCAAGAATGAGCATACCGCAATGCGCCAGGGAGACCTCTCCTGGCCTGAGAATCCGGCCGCCCCCAAACATTCCCTCAAAACTTGTAGTATGGTGAGGAGTCCGAACCCGTGCCTTCCGGTGCTTCTCTACCCCCTCAAAATCACCCACCAGTCCAGAAATTCGTTGAACCTCCCCCTCATAGTCCGGCCGTAAGGGCAAAGAGAAACTCTGGAGGTACTCCAGTAGACTTGTCTTCCCACTCCCCGGGGGACCAAGAAGATTCACATGATGCCTACCAGCCAAGGCGACAGTCCCGGCATAACGGCTGAATCGGGAAAGATTCGAGAAGCTTCCTATCTCTTCAACAATACCCAGGGCGTCAGAGGAAAGCCCGGCTTCACCTTCGGCAGATTTCAACGAGGGTAAGGGCTCAAGAAGGTCCGTCAACCGTCGTAGGCCATGCACCCTCAAACCGGCATCCGGTGCATAGCCACCCAACTGATCCGCCGGTCCTATACAGGCATCAATCTTATGCTTGGCAGCCATATCCAGGGCACCCGGCAAGCCCTTCACCTCGCAAACCTCCCCTGAGAGGGACAGTTCACCGAGTATGAGATATTTTTTATGGGAATCCAGGGTGATTTGGTTGCTTATACAAAGAATCGCAACCGCCAGGGCCATATCATAAGAAGCCCCCACCTTACGAATCCCCGCCGGGCGCAAATTGATAAGAATCCTTCCCCTGGGAATCGAAAAACCCGAGTTACGAATCGCCGCCCGGACCCGTTCTCTCGCTTCCCGGACCGAGCTATCCGGCAACCCTACAAGATCTATACCCGGGATACCCTTACGGACCTCAATCTCTATTGCAACAAGAATACCTTCGTATCCCACAGGACAAAAACCATATATTTGCATATACAACTCCTGCCCATATACCGTCGCTATTCGTGAAATTACTTCAAAGAGTTTATCCCAACATGTACCAATTCATCACACCGCTCATTCATTGGATTCCCACTATGACCCTTAACCCATCGCCACGAGATCGTAATCCCCTCAGCCAGAGCGTCCAAAGCTTCCCAGAGTTCGCGGTTTTTTACCGGTTGTTTTGCGGCAGTTCTCCACCCATTTTTTTTCCATGAATGGATCCAGGTCGTAATACCGTTTTTAACATATTGACTATCCGTTGTAATAATAATCTCGGAATCTTCCTTTCCCTGAGCTCGAATAAAACGCAATGCTTCGATCACCGCAGTTAATTCCATTTTATTGTTTGTGGTTTGCGGCTCCGCACCATAGTTTTCAGTGATTTCATTGTTCAGTGAAACGATATAGGCCCAACCACCAGGACCTGGATTCCCAATACAACCGCCATCAGAAAATACCTCTATCACCCCCGACTCCTTTTGACAAAAGCTAATTGCCTACGATACTATTAGCCCATGGTATACAGATTCGAGCTTAAAAAAAACCCCCGTTCAATAGTTCTGTTTCTAATAATCCTCGGAATAGGTTTACTAGGAGTATTTCTGCTCTTGGCTTTAAACTTCCCGTTCAATCTAATTCTTGGATTTCTGCTCGGATACCTGGCGGTCAAATTGTATGGTTTTATCAAAGGCCAGATGCGTTCCACAATCATAACTCACGACGATGGGGTTTCCGCAAAAACATCCATGGGAGAAAACATCTCCATCCCCTGGTCACTGGTTACCCACGCAGGCAGGTTCTTCAGCACACGAATTAAAAAGCCCGTTATCTTTGTCTATGCAGAATCAACCGATCAACTGCTTTCAATCCCCGATCAATACTCGAATTTTGAGCAGCTACTCACAGAGATGCGGGAATACATAGACATTCCAGAGATTACCCTTCAGGAAAACCAAACACTTAACGAATACCTCAAGGAACGATTGACGGATTCAGAACCCAGCTAACCGCAACCAGCCGTCCCTTTATTAGTTCATAAAAGGTTACAGCTCATAATACTGATAGTATTGTAGCCCTCACCGTAATGTGCTCCTTGGATGCAGCCCCTATGTGCGGCGTTCTTTCCATGCTTTTTACGTACAAGAGACCCCTTACAATCGATCAGAGAATATCTCACTCATATAGTCGATGATGGTGGTGGTTTCCCTAGGCGATAACAGCAGGTACATTGCCTTTCCGCCGAACTGTATGGGTATAAATAACAGTTGATTTAATGAACCCAACTGCCGTTCATGGGGGGGCAGGAAAAACATCAAGCTCCCAATATTATGTATCAACACAATTTTTTGCTTTGATAAGTATTGTTCAACCAGCCAGTGTTCCCCCGAGAGCGGTGGTACTCCCTCTGAGTATCCTACACCGTATAAGAACTCTAGAAATCCATTTTCTAGGGTAAGAACAGAGGCAAACCGGCTATTTAACAGTCTGCTGACTGTTACCAATGACTTTACAATTCCAGGAGTATCAGATTTAAAATACGTAGCAAACTTGTCATAGTCTAAACCCTGATTGTTAAACTCCAAGTCCTCGCGTGTCACAGTTTTTGGATTCCACTGGTGACTCGCGTACTCTTGGGGACCTTCCGACGCATCATTGTAGCTTAAATCTATCTCGGGTAAATCAAACAGCTCATCAATGGAGCCTTTTTTTGCTTCCTTCGGTTCACTTGATTCAAGCTCAATACCCCTACCATCATCCTCTTTAATAGCCTTTGAGAACACCTGCTCATTAATCTGGACAACCCCGTCTTGTTCAATAAATACCGGATTAATAAAATTTCTTAATTCTTGAATAGATATGGCTTCTATCTCTGGATCGCTCTCTCCCACTGCCTCTAGTTCTTCCCCTTCATCTTCCACAGGATCCAGTTCTTCCAGCATATATTCGCCCCTTATCCTACCCTTGAATAGCCAATCTGATTCTAACTCTTCGGCTTCTTCTAACTCTTCGGCTTCTTCTAACTCTTCGGCT